>NZ_CAXYKD010000047.1:0-44750 GCF_964277905.1 uncultured Sphingobacterium sp. | reverse complement strand
ATGTATGATCTGTTTTTTATTGACAGGTTTTACTTTTAAAGGAGAGGAAAAAGAAGCGAGGGTAAAGCGCGTTATCGATGGCGATACCTTTGTCATTGAAAATGGAACCTCAAAAGGGGAGAAAGTTAGGCTGATAGGGGTAGATGCCCCGGAAACAAGACGGACAGCACGCAAGGAAATCGGTTACTATGGTCAAGAAGCAAAGCAGTACTTAACAGCAATGTTGAATGGAAAAAGTGTTAAGTTAGTCTTTGACATAGGAAAACGGGATCGATATGGAAGACTTCTTGCCTATGTGTATATTGGAAAGAAATTCGTCAATCGGGATTTGGTTGAACAGGGTTATGCAGTATCCTATACGCTAGCACCAAATGTACAATATGCAGATTTATTTGTAAAATTGGAACGTCAGGCTCGTCAGGAGAAACGTGGCCTTTGGAAATAAATGAATTTTGAATCATGATTTTTGTTTTATTAAGTGTCATCTGCAGCGTAACCGTTGCTGTTTTATTAAAATTGGCAAAACAAAATGGAGTCGAAACTAAACAAGTTATTGTTTGGAATTACCCCATGGCGGTTGCGCTGACCTATTTTGTATTGCAACCGGATCTAAAATCGCTCGTATGGGATGCTATGCCGGTTACGCTGTATACGAGTCTGGCGATACTACTTCCAGGGATGTTTGTTTTTATAGCTTTGTCCATTCGCTATAGTGGTTTGGTCAAGACAGAGATTGCACAACGCTTATCGTTGTTTATTCCCCTGCTTGCATCATTTTTCTTCTTTCATGAAAAAATGGAGGGACATAAGATGCTTGGAATAACCCTTGGTTTATTGGCTATCCTATGTTCTATTGGCTGGCAAAAAAATCAGCATAGTAGCTCGATGGGAGATAGTCGTTATAAAGCGCTTTATCCATTATTGGTATTTATCGGTATGGGTATAATTGATATCCTCTTCAAACAGGTCGCCTTGCATGTTAATATACCTTATATCAGTTCCATGTTTATTATCTTTGTGATGGCGATGTTTATTGCAATGGTGCTGTTGCTGTATTTCCTTTTTGTGGAAAAGCAACGTTTTTCAAGGCAAGCTGTGGGATATGGATTGGTTTTGGGAGTATTTAACTTCTGTAACATCCTATTCTATATGAAAGCGCATCGTGCCCTACCAGACAATCCATCAGTCGTATTTACTGGGATGAATATTGGTGTGATCTCATTGGGCGCTCTAATTGGCGTCTTATTTTTTAAAGAAAGGTTATCATTATTGAATTATTTAGGCATAGCGCTTTCTATTGTTTCAGTTTTAATCATAGCATATCTATGAGTTTATTTGAAGATACTTACCGGACTATTGATGCAAAATACGAGGGAATTTTTAGGGATAAGGGCAGTAAATTTATTGCTTATGCTTTTCCATTTAAATCCGAAGACCAATTAAAAGATCTGATCTTGGAAGTGAAAGCGATTCATCCGAAAGCGAGACACCATTGTTGGGCTTATCGTCTCACGCCAGATCGTGCTGTCTTTCGTGTGAATGATGATGGAGAACCGTCAGGGACAGCAGGACGCCCAATTTTGAACGTTCTCCTGTCGATGGATGTCACCAATGTTATCGTGATTGTCGTTCGCTATTTCGGTGGTACATTATTGGGTGTCCCAGGCTTGATTAATGCCTACAAATCAGCAACGCAAGATGCTTTGACCCAAGCAGAAATTATCGAGCGTACAGTGAATGACCATTATGGTATTACCTTCGATTACCTCCATATGAATGATATTATGCGGATCATAAAGGAAGAGGACGTCGAAGTTGAAAAGCAGGAATTTGATAATCAGTGTTATTTGGAGTTTGAAGTCCGAAAAATGCAAGTCAATCGAGTTGTCGATCGGTTTTCCAAAATAGAAGGTTGTCAGTTAACTTATTTATATACGATATGATCAACGAATCGGAATTGATTTTAAACGCAGATGGCAGTATATACCATCTGAATTTGTTGCCGGAAGATCTGGCAAGTACAGTAATTACGGTTGGTGATCCAGACCGTGTAGCGAAAGTCTCGAAACACTTTGATCGTATTGAACTCAAAAAAGGGAAACGTGAGTTTATTACGCATACCGGCTATCTGGGAAATAAACGGTTGACCGTAATCTCAACAGGTATAGGTACTGATAATATAGATATTGTGTTGAATGAACTGGATGCGCTGGCAAATATTGATTTTGCCAATAGAACCGTAAAGACTTCGCTGACTTCATTGGATATTATTCGCATTGGAACTTCTGGAGCGGTACAACAAGATGTTGAGATGGGAACTATTTTGGCCTCTGCGTATGGAATAGGTCTTGATGCATTGATGAACTATTATCAGGGATCTTACGACGGCGAGGAGCAGGCGCTTCAGGTTGAGCTAGCCGAATATTTTTCCGCATTAAACCTAAAGCCCTACGTTGCAAAAGCTGGCGCAAGCCTTCTGGATCGAATAGCCTTTGATTTACCGAAGGGAGTCACCTTGACTGCGCCCGGATTTTATGCTCCGCAGGGAAGGACTGTCCGATCAACTAATACGATTCCCAATTTTATAAACTTGATCAAGTCCTTTCAATATAAAGATCAGCGTTTCACCAATCTGGAAATGGAAACAGCGGGTATTTATGCATTGGCTAACATGTTTGGACATCAGGCTTTATCCATCAATGCAATTTTGGCAAGTCGGGTAGATGGTCGGTTTTCTTCCGCACCTGAAGAAGTTGTGGATAAAGCTATACAGCTCGTTTTGGAGCGTATTTAACCGTTTATCTGCGCCATGCCGGGGAGTCTTTGGTTTTTTCTCAAATGATACAGTCAAAGAGTTGAGAAGAACTAAATAAGGCTATAAATAGAAAAGGAGTTGTTTTTAGACAACTCCTTTTCTATTTGAATCAAATTTAAGCATGATAAACAGTAAAATGGTGAAACTCCATAAGGATGAACCACCGTAACTGATAAAAGGCAGCGGAATCCCGATAACCGGAACAATACCTATTGTCATACCGATATTGATAAATAAGTGAAAAAAGAGGATGGAGGCTACACCGTATGCATATATCCTGGCGAAGGCTGAACGCTGTCGTTCGGCGATATGAATAATGCGTAGCAGTAAGGTGAGATAGATAAGTAATAAGGTAACCGATCCAACAAATCCCCACTCTTCTCCAACGGTGCAGAAAATAAAGTCCGTACTCTGCTCAGGTACAAAGTTGTATTTTGTCTGCGTTCCCTGTAAGTAACCTTTGCCTAGAAGCTGCCCAGATCCAATTGCAATCTTCGACTGATTCAAATTATATCCTTTGCCTTTAGGGTCTTCCATTTTGCCTAGGATAATGTCAATACGGTCGCGTTGATGGGGTTGTAGCACATGTTCATAGACCAAGTCCACACAGAGAATAAATACAGCACAGGCTGCAAAAAGTATACTTAGATTAATAATGTATTTCCTTCTCTTGCGGTAGTTCCACATGACAAGGCCAATGAGCAATGCTAAAATCAAGATAAGTATCCATGGGTTGACCAATAAAGCAAGGACAAAAAGTAAAATGCAAAGACCGCCAAATATAAGTAGCTCATTATTTACATAGCCCTCACGGTAGAATACAAAAATCAACGAAAAGAACGCAAGGGCAGATCCCGTATCGGGTTGTAACATAACCAAAAATACAGGGAATAAGACAATACCGGCTCCCATTGCCAGTGTCTGCATGGTCGGAGCTTTATTACTTTGAGAACTTAAAAAGTTAGCCAAGAGCAGACAGGTTGAAAGTTTTGCAAACTCAGAAGGCTGCAAGCGGAAAAAGCCTAAGTCAATCCATGCCTGATTTCCGCCGACATTTCGCCCTACAACGAGCACGATGACAAGCAGGACTGCTGTTATACCATAAAATATCGGTGAGGCGGAACTGAAAAATTTAGCATCTATGATCAGAATGGATACTCCTAGAATAATTGCGGAAACAAGATATAAAGATTGTTTTCCATAATTGGTTCCTAAGGTAAAGAAATTGGGTAGTTCAGGATTAAATACAGCCGCACGGATATTGAATAAGCCAATTAAGCATAGCGCAAGCCAAAGAGTGATGGTTAGCCAGTCTATCTTTCCAAAGAAACTAGTTTTTTGATTATTCATATCTTCTCTTTATCTCGCTATGGTGAACAATTGTTTCCTTTGGTTTTGTTAAGGCCGCCAGCTGACGTTTCGATTTTAAAGTGTCGGTTTTCGATTTGACTGAGTCCGTTTTTTTTACTTCTTTGGCCTTTGGATCGACAACCTTTTTTGGTGCAGGAAGAAAATTCGCTTTATAAATGCGGTCCTGAATATATTTTGGTGCAGTTATCGTGTCTTTGAGGTATTTCTCAACCATCATACTTGCGATAGGTCCTGCCCAGGTTCCACCGTAACCTGCATTTTCAACAAAGACAGCAATGGCAATTTTAGGGTTTTCTCGAGGCGCAAAAGCAAAGAAAACGGCATGGTTTTCTCCGTGTGGGTTTTGTGCTGTACCTGTTTTTCCGCACATTTCGATGCCGGGGATACGATTGGCCCAAGCGGTACCTTCGGGTGTATTGACAGCATCACTCATCCCTTGGATAACAACAGGGTAATACCGCTCATCCACGCCGGCACTGACTTTTTCGGTGAATTCCTTCTTGGCAATTTTCTGTGCGCCAATACCTTTAATCAAATGGGGTCTGTAATAAAAACCTTTGTTGGCAACGATAGCCATAATATTAGCCATTTGCAAGGGTGTTATACCCATTTCCCCTTGTCCAATAGATAGGGAGATATTGAAACTTGAACGCCATTTATCGTTACCATAGCGTTTGGTATAAAAATCTGACGTAGGTAGTAAACCTGGTTTTTCACCCGGCAGATCAATGCCTAGTTTATGGCCAATTCCAAACTGTGTTACTGCATTGCGCCATAGATCGTAAGCCTTAGGTCCCGAAAGCCCACGTCCGTCGATCATCTTAGCATAGGTAAATCCATAGTAGGTATTACATGATACAGCTACAGATCGCTGTAATGTAGTTGATCCATGATAGTGCGTACAGCCCATCCAACCGCGTCCACCACCATAGCTATATCCATGCGGGCAGAAAAATACCGTATTGCGATCAATAACACCGGCTTGCTGCGCAGTCAGTGCTGAAACAACTTTAAATACAGAGCCTGGGGGGTAAGAGGCTTGAATAGGACGGTTAAAAAGCGGTTTGGTGTCGTCTTTCAATAATTTCATATAATTATTGCCAGATTGTCTGCCGACCATCATGTTTGGATTGTAACTCGGGCTACTTACATACGCCAATATTTCACCTGTTGCAGGTTCAATAGCGACAATGGACCCCAATTTATTTTTCATGAGGTTTTCCCCTAGAATCTGAAGGTCCTTATCCAAAGAGGAAACCAGTCCTTCCCCTGCAACAGCAAGTGTGTCGTATTTCCCCTCCATAAATACCCCTTTCGGGCGGTTCAGTGCATCAACCATTAAGTTGTTGACACCACGTTTTCCGCGAATAAGGTCTTCATAAGAACGTTCTACCCCACTGCGACCAATATAGTCACCACTACGATAAAAGCCATTGGAACGTTCAATATCTTTATCATTTACCTCACTCACATAACCCAAAAATTGAGCCGCTATGCTATCGGGATAACTTCTGATTGTTCTTTTTTGGACATAGAAACCACGAAATTGATATTGGTATTCCTGATATTGGGCCCATGTCCGTACAGAAAGCTGTTTTTCAAAAATGGATGCACGGTAAGGCGAGTGTACTCTTGCCTTTTCCATCCGTTTAATAAAGCCTTCCTTGTCAATGTCTATCAATTTGCAGAACAAAGCGGTGTCGATTTCTTTCACCTCACGTGGAGTAACCATAAGGTCATATACCGGTTCGTTTTGAACTAATACCTTTCCCTTTCGGTCCAATATAACCCCTCTGGCCGGGTACACAATGACCTTGCGCATGACATTGCTGTTTGCGGAATGTATATAGGAATCGTCTATGATCTGTAAATAGAATAAGCGGGCCACCAAGGTCAATGTGATGGCAATAAAGATTCCCGAAACGACGTACTTACGCGCAAAAAAACTGTTCATAGAAATGAATTTCTATCCATCGATCTACTACAACCGATCTTTCTTTTTGTAGAATAATATGCTAAATAATAGCATGATAATTACTGTAAATATACAACTTAAAACTATACTCAATAAGGTGTATTGGATGTGCTGGAAGGAAAAAGATTCCAAGAGATACAAAAATGTATGATGGATCAATGTTCCGAAAAAGATGTAGGAAAAGAACCAGCGAATATTCATGAACCCCAACATCGGGGTGAAAAAAGATTCGCGTTCTTCAACTTCGAGCGTAATTTTCATGAAGAAAATACGGAAGGCGGCCAATGCAACACAGGCTGCGGTATTGACACCAAGGGTATCATAAAATGAATCTACGGTAAGTCCCGTAAGAAATGCGATCAAATACACCAGGAAATTAGGTGTTCCTGTCGGAAGTAAAAAAATAAATAAGATATAAGGAAATGCAGCGACCAGATTGTAATAACCGATATTTTGAAATAGGAAAACTTGCATGCCTATCAAAACGATAAATCGAATAATATTAAATATTAAAATCCTAGCCATTGTCCTTTGTCGATTCTTCTAGTGTCTTTAATTCTTTATTTAACAGGTCTTTTACAACGTAGACATGTTGCAAATTGGAGAAATTGGTGCTCAACAATAATCTAAGATCCAAAAAAGCATCTCCTGAAGAAATACCTGTCTGAATGACCGTTCCGACAAAAATTCCTTTTGGAAAATGTCCTGAATATCCGGAGGTATACACTTTATCTCCTTTGTTGACTTTGATGTGGTTTGGAATTTCCTTGACCATTGCCGCGCGGTAATCCATGCTATTGCCCCATACCAACGAGCCAAAGACCTCGGTGTGGCCCAGTGTAACGGATATACGCGTATCTGGATGCAATAGGGATTGAACTGTCGAGAAGTTGGGGGAAACATTCAATACAATACCAACTACCCCGTTGGGAGCGATAACACCCATACCTCGCTCTATACCGTCTTTACTGCCTTTATCGAGTGTAATCGTATTTGCCTTTTGGTGAATGCTATTGTTGATGACATTCGCAATAATAAATTCGTAACGCCCAAACTCACTGCTATCGATTGCTGGGACAGGACCGATCTTGATGCTGTCAGTTGATCGATAGGCTTGTAAGTCCTTTCTTAATTGTGCATTTTCCTTTGCAAGTGCATCATTAGTCTCCCCGAGGTGCAGATAGCTTTTCCAGGAATTGACCTTTGCATACAGGCCTCCGATGATACTATTTGAAGAATTTAAAACAGAATTACGTTGGAAAGAATTGTTGGTGATCACCAAAAATAACGAGAATCCAAAAAATAGGATAAACCAGAAGAATGCATTGTATCGTCTCAGGAATAACCAAAGGTTTCTCATTTTTTAATGTGGGTATTTAATAAGCAAGCGATATAATAGTTTTGCATATTATATCGCTCTTTAATAAAATATTGTTATTAATTATCGAACGTTATGATTGCATCAAGAATTTAAATCGTCCAATATTTTTAAGTGCAATACCAGTTCCTCTTACGACAGCACGTAATGGATCTTCGGCAATATGTACTGGAAGTTTAGTTTTCGCTTGTATACGACGGTCCAAACCGCGCAATAATGCACCACCACCGGTAAGATAGATACCTGTTTGATAAATATCCGCTGATAATTCTGGTGGGGTGATTTCAAGTGCTTTTAAGATCGCCTCTTCAATTTTTGATATGGACTTATCTAAACAATGCGCTATTTCCGTGTAGGAAACAGTAATTTGCTTCGGAACACCTGTCATCAAATCACGGCCTTGAACAGCAAAATCTGCCGGTGGTTCCTGCAATTCAGGTAGAGCAGCACCCACTTCAATTTTGATTTTTTCAGCCGTACGTTCACCGATCATGATGTTATGTTGTCTTCTGATGTATTGAACGATGTCAGAGTCGAAGTTATCACCAGCAACACGAATGGACTGGTCACATACAATACCCGATAAAGCGATGACAGCAATTTCAGTGGTACCACCACCGATATCGATAATCATATTACCCATTGGTTCTTCCACATCAATTCCGATTCCTACAGCAGCAGCCATGGGTTCGTGAATTAAATAGACTTCTTTGGCACCCGCAATTTCTGCTGAATCGCGAACAGCTCTTTTCTCTACTTCCGTAATACCGGAAGGAATACAAACAACCATACGTAGGGAAGGGAAAAACCAGCTCTTACCATTGTTTACCAATTTCACCATCCCTCTGATCAGGTGTTCAGCTGCTGTAAAATCAGCGATTACTCCATCACGTAAAGGACGTACTGTCTTTATATTGTCGTGTGTTTTACCCTCCATTTGCATGGCCTGGCGACCAATGGCGATCACTTTGTTTGTGGTGCGGTCAAATGCAACAATAGAAGGTTCATCCACTACTACTTTGTCATTATGAATTATTAGGGTATTTGCAGTACCCAAGTCAATCGCAACTTCTTGCGTAAACCAATTAAATAAGCCCATCTGCTAATCCTTAAGCTATTTTAAAATAATATGCAAACCTACACAAAAAAAATTAATCTTTTTGAGGTTATACATCAAAAAAAACTACATTCTGAAAGTAAATTCTATCTGGAAAAAACTGTCTTTAAATTTAACGAATATAATCTGTAATTCTTACGTCCCTGATGAAGTTATTTTTAATTGGATGCAGTGTTAAATAAGAATTAAGCAGGTGTTTTTGAAATCATTGACCGCGAGAAGAAAGAATCCAATCGGGAAAAGGTGGTTTTGACAACTATCTGGAGAGGGCTGTTGTTTTGAAGTGTTTCTACAGTCTGTTATTACATGTTTTTAGCGAGTGGATTAAACAGGTAAAATAGGGGTGAAAAAAACAGCGCCATTATCGTTTGGGATAATGGCGCTGTCGGGGTATTGAAATAGTTTATATAGACTCCTATTGAAAGTTATTGGGCTGTTTCTGCCTGTTGTTCTTCCGGAGTCGGCTCATCATATTTGTGGAAGATCAAACGCACACCACTGTTTTTGGTGAAAAATTTGACCGACCAGTTTACGAATGTGATCAATTTATTTCTGAATCCATAGATGGACATCAAGTGGACAAACATCCAGGTCATCCAGCCAAAGAATCCATTGAAATGAATTTTTCCCATGTCAACGACAGCTTTATTACGACCTACCGTAGCCATGGATCCTTTGTCGAAATAGTTGAATTTCTCTGTTGGTTGATTGGACATTGTTTGAAGAATGTGTTTGGCAACATATGCCCCCTGCTGTTGCGCTACCGGTGCAACACCAGGTAAGCCACGAGGAAGGTCATCTGTGATAAATGCCGAAACATCACCAATGGCATAAACACCTGGCATATCGATAACACGACATTGATCATCTGTCTGTATACGGTTACCACGTTGGATAATCTCCTTTTTGAAACCATTTGGATATTGCCCAGCTACACCTGCTCCCCAGATAACCGTTTTTGTTTCAATGCTTCTGCCATCGGCGAAAGTAATTGAATTGCCATCATATCCTGTTACCTGAACATTCAATAATACTTCTACACCTAAATCTTTGAGGTACTTTTCTGAATCTTTAGAAGATTTTTCAGATAAGTTAGCCAATACTTTTGGAAGTCCTTCAACCAGGTAAACCGACATCTCAGATTTTTTCAATTCTGGATAATCCTTCTCAAGAACATTGTTTTTGATCTCTGCGATTGCCCCCGAAAGTTCTACACCTGTTGGACCACCCCCAACAATTACAAAATTCAAATTAGCTTTACGATCAGCAGGGTTTTCTATACGTACTGCTTCTTCGAGGTTCTGTAAAACATAGCTTCGAATATTTAATGCTTCTTGTATGTTTTTCATCGGCAAAGCATATTTTGTGATTTGTTGATTGCCGAAGAAGTTCGTCGTAGCACCTGTAGCAACAATTAAATAATCATAGTCAAAATCGCCAACATCTGTTCTTACAATCTTAGCCTCGTTGTCAACGCTTTTTACGTCAGCAAGTCTAAAATGAAAGTTGTCTTGGCCTTTGAACATTTTGCGGACAGGGAAGGAGATAGAGTCAGCTGAAAGAGTACCCGTGGCAACTTGGTACATCAATGGTTGAAAAGTATGGAAGTTATTTCTGTCCAGCAACAGAACTTCAACTTCCTTATTTTTAAGCTTTTTAGCAACTTCAATTCCTCCAAATCCAGCACCAATAATGATTACTCTTGGGAATTTTCTATTTGAACTATTGCTTGGCATATTTTTAATAGTTTGTTGTAAAAATTCGGTACAATCGAATTAAGCTGCAAATATCTTAAATTTTGACTCAAAAAGCTAAAAAATATTTATTTATTGTGCTGATATGTTGTGAATTTTATTGTTAAGTAGCTAATTCTTTCAATAATATGTTTTGTACTCATTTGATTTTTAGTTCTTTATGGTAGATATTGCTATCTCAAAAAAAAATCGATTAATAGTGTTATCATTGTGTATTTTATACACAATGATAACACTATTGTAGCGCGCCTTTTATCTTGATTTTCATACCGTTGTTGCTATTCTGCAGATAAAGCTGACAGGCAAGGCGGCTTTGATCATCGGCATCCGGAAGCGTGTCCAGCATGTCGAGTTCCTGATCACTCGCTGAAGGAAGCGTATCCAGGCCTTCGACAACTTCGACATGACAGGTGGCGCACAGCGCCATACCTCCACAAGTGGCCAGAATTTCATATTCGGATGCCTTTAAAATCTCCATGAGTGAAAGATTGATATCGGTAGGAACTTCCAGCGTATTTTCGGTCCCATCACGATCAATAACAGTGACTTGAATTAAATTATCGTCCATGGCTAGAATGTATTTATACCGTTTACAGTGGTGTATTTGAATGTCAATTTTTGATCTGGGTAGACAAATTTAAAAGCACTCTGACACATCAGGGCAGCCTCATGGTACCCACAGAGAATGAGTTTCAGTTTGCCTGGATAGGTGTTGATATCTCCAATAGCATAGATCCGCTCAATATTGGTTGAGTAATCAAACGTATTGACCTCTATGGCATTTTTATCGATATTTAATCCCCAATCTGCGATTGGACCAAGCTTCGGCGTAAGACCATATAAAGGAATAAAATAGTCTGCATCTGTTGCCGTGACTTCTTTTTCTTTATTTGTTGTTTCAACATGGGACAAGTAGTCATTGCCATGAATATTGGTCAGATTGTGGGACAATAATAAGTTGATCTTACCTTGTTGGGCCAATTTGAAAACCTTTTCAGCCGAGTCTGGAGCGCCTCTGAAGGAGTCACTTCGGTGGATTAAAGTGACCTGTTGCGCAATATCTGCGAGATGGAAGGTCCAATCGAGCGCGGAATCACCGCCACCGGCAATGACGATTTTTTTATCCCGGTACTTGGCTGGGTCCTTTACCATATAATCTACGCCTTTTCCTTCAAAGAGGTGAAGATTTGGAATTTCGGGCTTGCGCGGTTCAAAGCAACCTAAGCCCCCAGCGATGACAATGACCTGTGTATGAACCGCCGTATGATCATTGGTTTCTACAATAAAAGAACCGTCGTCCTGTTTTGTTATATGTTCCACACGCTCGCCTAAGGTGAATGTGGGGTCAAAGGGTTTAATCTGTTCAAGTTGTTTATCGATCAACTCCTGCGCAGTGATACTTGGATAACCAGGAATGTCGTAGATAGGCTTATGGGGGTAAATCTCCGAAAGTTGACCGCCCACTTGGGGTAACACATCAATCAAATGGCAGCGCATTTTTAAAAGCCCAGCTTCAAAAACTGCGAATAGGCCAACAGGTCCTGCTCCGATGATACAGATATCCGTATTTATCATAGCTATTCTATATTTAAATTGTTATATATTGTATTCAAAATTCTTGTGAAAGCTTCGAAATCTTCGTCCGCTAGATTTTCCCAGGCCTTCATACGAATCTCCGTAACAATTGGCGTAAGCGATGCTACTTTCAATTTTCCTTCTTCTGTCAAATGGAGGTATAGACTCCGACGGTCTGTTTCGTCAGTGATCCGCTCAGCCAGATTCTTTTTAAGAAGGATATCTACGATCCGTGTCAGTGTGGGCTGGTCTTTTCCGCAGCGCTTTGCCAGTTCTTTTTGTGAAAGTTGATCTGTTTCGTATAAAGCCTTTAAAACGGTCCATTGGTCTACAGTAATATCAAATCCTTTCTCGGCAAAAGAAGATTGGGCGAACTGTTTTACTTTCTTGGCTGTTTGGTCCAAGATGAAGGAGTAGCGGTCAAATTTTTCGTTTAGC
This sequence comes from uncultured Sphingobacterium sp., assembly GCF_964277905.1. NCBI lineage: Bacteria > Pseudomonadati > Bacteroidota > Sphingobacteriia > Sphingobacteriales > Sphingobacteriaceae > Sphingobacterium > uncultured Sphingobacterium sp. Next base: position 32,327 of record NZ_CAXYKD010000047.1, on the reverse strand, counting down.
ATACAAATATTTAGTACAACAAATATATTTAAAATATTTAGTGTGACAAGTAATTTGAATGCAATAAAAAAGGGCGTTCGAATGAACGCCCTTTTTTATTTTATCGATATCAGCTATTAAGGTCTTACGACTTCAGCTTTTTTAGCAGTATTACCTTCTGCCAAATGCTTTCCTTTACGTAAGTCATATACTGAAGGTGCAGCTAAGATAATAGATGAATATGTACCTACGATAACACCGATTAAGATCGCGAATGAGAATCCACGGATAACTTCACCACCAAAGATAAACAATACAGCAAGAACAAACACGATTGTCAATGATGTAATAATTGTTCTACTTAATGTCGAGTTGATCGCATGGTTTACGACATCGCCAAGATCTTCATTATGTGCATTTGGTTTCGATACGAATTCACGTAAACGGTCAAATACAACCACTGTATCATTCACCGAGTAAGCAATTACGGTTAATATTGCTGCTACAAAGTGTTGGTCAATATCAAGTGAGAATGGTACGATACCATCCAAGATAGAGAATAATCCCAATAAAATGATCGCATCGTGAATTGTTGCAATAGCTGCTCCAACTGAATATTCCCATTTATGGAAACGGATCAAGATGTAAGCTGCAACAATAATGATAGAGAAAATTGCTGAGCTGGTTGCTCTAGATTTGATGTCGGTAGCGATACTTGGTCCAACTTTTTGAGACGAAAGAATCTCATGTTTATTGGAAGCATCTACTTTCGATAGACCTTGGTTTAATTTGTCTAATACTTCTTTATCAGCAGTGTCCGAAGTTTCTTCAATATGGTAAGTTGTTGTAATACGCAATTGATTGGCTGCACCGAATACTTTTACCTCTGTTGTTTTCTTGAAGATATCATCCAAGTTTGTACGTACAGCTTCTAAGTCCACAGGTTTATCATAACGAACAGTATAAGTACGTCCACCTTGGAAATCCACACCTAAACTGAATCCTTTTGTGAAAATTGATGCAGCGGAAATTAACACAGCAACGATTGAAATCGCGTAAAAGATTTTACGTTTCTGCACGAATTTGAAGTTTGCGTTATGCAAAGTGTTTGCAGACCAAGGGAAAGAGACTTTGATTTTGAAATCTTTCGCCAACATCCATTCAAAGATAACACGTGTAACTAAGATCGCAGTAAACAATGAAGTAATAATACCCACCATTAACGTTGTTGCGAAACCTAAGATCGGACCACTACCAAATAAAAATAGGATAATACCAATTAAGAAGGTTGTGATCTGCGAATCCAGGATGGACGGTAAAGCATGTTTGTAACCATCGGCAACAGCCTGACGGATCGATTTTCCTAAGCCCAGTTCTTCACGGATACGTTCATAAATCAAAACGTTTGCATCGACAGCAGTACCCATTGTCAATACGATACCGGCAATACCTGGTAGGGTCAGTACAGCATTTAAGGATGCCAATACCCCCATAATGATAAATACGTTTAACAATACCGCGATGTTTGCTACGATACCCGCCGTATTGTAGTAAGCGATCATAAAGATCATTACCACGATAATACCGATAACAGCAGAGTTTACACCGGCATCGATGGCAGCCTGACCCAAAGTAGGACCCACAACAGCTTCTTCAACGATTTTAGCCGTTGTAGGAAGACGACCTGCCTTCAGTACGTTCGCCAAATCTTTGGTATCTTCTACCGTAAAGGATCCAGAGATTGATGAGCTACCATTTGGAATTTCACCGTTTACAGAAGGAGCAGAATAAACCACATTATCAAGAACGATAGCAATCGCATCTCTGTTTTGAGCTGCTTTTGCTGTAATTTTCTTCCATTGATGAGCACCTTCACTGTTCATTTGCATACCAACCACAGGTTGATTTTTCTCATCAAAGTTTGCTGTTGCGTCGGTGATCACATCACCCGTCAATACAGCACCATTGTCCTGTCCAGACCCTTTAATTGCGTATAATGATAGTTGCTCAGGTGTTTTTTGCTCTGGTTTAACAGCCCATAAAAGCTTTAAGTTTCCAGGAAGGATTGATTTCACCTCAGGACGTTGCAAGTAAGCATTTACTTTTGCCGTATCTTTTAATGAAGCAATACCTACCAATGGGCCTGGGCCAAGTGTTGGCTGCTGGTTTTCGTTTAGATATGCGTTTGCTCTTAAAATTTCAAATAATGGATTTTTCTGACCTAGATTGACAGCAGCACTGTCTTTCTTTGCATCTTTTTTACCACCAGTTAGATTAGACAATAAATCATCTGATTTTTTGCTTGTATCTGCTGCAGCATTTGTCGTAGCAGCTGGAGCAGCTTTTAACGTTGATGCTAAAGTTTTATCAATATTTTCCAGTATTGGATAAACTTCCTGGTTTGTATATGTTTCGTAGAATTCCAATTTAGCCGAACCTTGTAATAGGTTACGAACACGGCTTTCATCTTTCACACCAGGTAATTCGATCAAAATACGGTTTGTACCTTGTTGAATTTGAATGTTTGGAGATGCAACGCCAAATTTATCGATACGTGTACGAAGTACTTTGTATGAATTTTGGATGGCATTGTCTGCTTCTTTTTGAAGGAATGATTCAACTTTGGAGTCTGAATCACCAGGTTTAATTAGAGCAGCGTTATCTTTTGTTGAAAAGAATGTCGAAAGTGGAGTTGTAGCACCGATGGATTTGTACTCTTCCATAAATAAAGCAACGACTGTTTTTGCACTCGTTTTGCTTTTTGCTACTGCTTGCTCCAACGCTTTGTTGAATTTCTCATCTTTTGGATTGTTCGCCAAATTGCGGATCAATTCGTCCAATGAGATTTCCATGGTCACGTTCATACCACCTTTCAAATCCAATCCCAAAGCGAGTTCATTTGCTTTGGCTTCCCGATAGGTGTATTTTGCAAAACCTAAATTGTACACTACTTCACCGGCCATTGAGTCGAGGTAGCTTTTCTCTTTCGCCAAGTCTCCTTTGGCAAAATTCTCAGCATCTCGCTCCACATTGCGGGTCACCCAAGTAAATGATAGGGAGTATAGACACGCTAATGACACCACTATCACTAAAAGTTTAATCAGCCCTTTACCTTGCATCGTCTGTTATAATTGTATTAATTTTAATGTTAAATACTGTTTATGTAATTGATAATTAGTTCTCGTTTAATCACATTTTACCAAGAATGGCAAAGGTATAAAATTTTTGTAGAATGAAAAGTTTTATTTACGCCAATCAGGTCAACGGCATAAAAATAGGAGAATTGAAGAAAAAAAGAAATATTTATTGATTTTATTTATAAAAAAAGGCCCTGCTCAAAATAGAGAAGGACCTTTTATACTGTTTAGTTGTTTTATATTATTTCAATGTGTATTTGATACCAAACGAGAATGTTGAAGCATCAAAATCACTGTTGTGGTTCAATCTCCAGTCAGGTTTCCAGTCTGCGTGGAACGCAATCGGAGCAACTGGAATTTTAAATTCCAAACCTAATTGCGGGCGTAATGCAACGTTTGTAATGTTATCACCTACGTCAATAAAAGTCAATTGTGCACCAACACCTGCATACCATCCCAAACCATTAACGCCTTGGAAAGGTCTTGCATATTGGTAATCCGCACCAACAGCAACAACATGGTCGTCAAACATCACTTGTGCTTGCCCCATGTTGGCACCACCAAAAGATTGCTTATATTGAACACCCCATAAGTCAGTTGTTGTACCATCGAATACAACACCTATCGCTGATCTAAATGGAGACTGAGCTTTCGCTTCCTGTGCGCCAAATGCTAATGCTGCGACGGCAGCTAATGAGAGTAATGTCTTTTTCATAATTATCTTATCTTTATATTTTCATTAATTAAAATAACTTTTCGTGTTACCAAAAGCAAATAGCCTGCCAAAAAATGATAAAGGCCGGGACGTACTCTACGTGAATGCTTAATTCATAACGTTTCTAATTTGTCTTCCGATTGTAATTTGTATCTTTTATTTTTTATTATTGCTTATTTTTCTTAAATTTGCCTGGCAAATAGAAAACCCAATACATATTTGCCATGCAATTAGATCCACAAAAATTCGTAGCAGAAGGTCTCACTTACGACGACGTCTTATTAATTCCAGCTTATTCTGAGATTTTACCCCGTGACGTTGATACGAGCACTTCGCTAACAAAAAAAATCAAATTAAATATTCCATTGGTTTCTGCAGCAATGGATACGGTAACCGGTGCTGATTTGGCGATTGCGATTGCTCAAGCTGGCGGTATTGGTATGTTGCATAAGAACATGACGATTGCAGAACAAGCCGCTGAAGTACGCAAAGTAAAACGTTCGGAGAGCGGTATGATTCAGGATCCAGTAACGTTATTGGCAACAGCAACTGTGGGTGATGCCTTCAATATTATGAAGGAGCACAAAATCGGTGGAATTCCTGTTGTGAACGAAAAAGGTCAATTGGTTGGTATTGTAACGAATCGTGATCTTCGTTTCCAAAAAGATATGAGCCGTCCAATCAACGAATTGATGACTAAGGAGAATCTTGTTGTCGCTCCCGAGGGAACGGATTTGGTGAAAGCGGAAGAGATTCTTCAAAACGAAAAAATCGAAAAACTTCCTGTAGTTAATGAAGAAGGTATTTTGAAAGGCTTGATTACCTTTAAAGATATCCAAAAATATAAACATTATCCCAATGCTGCCAAAGATAGCCATGGCCGTTTATTGGTTGGTGCGGCAGTAGGTGTTACACCAGATACCCTTGACCGCGTTGAGGCTTTGGTGAAAGCAGGTGTGGATGTGGTTACAATCGATACGGCACACGGGCATTCTAAAGGTGTAATCGATAAGTTGAAATTGGTGAAATCGCAGTTCCCTGAGCTACAGGTAATCGTTGGAAATATTGCGACAGGTGCTGCAGCAACAGCTTTGGCTGAAGCAGGTGCAGATGCCGTAAAAGTAGGTATCGGACCAGGCTCAATTTGTACAACCCGTATTATTGCTGGTGTTGGTGTTCCTCAGCTTTATGCTGTATATGAAGTTGCCAAAGCACTTAAAGGAACTGGTGTGCCATTGATCGCAGATGGTGGTATCAAACAAACCGGTGATATTGCAAAAGCAATTGCAGCCGGAGCAAGCACAATTATGGCTGGCTCTTTATTCGCTGGTGTGGAAGAAGCTCCAGGTGAAACAATTATCTATGAGGGACGTAAGTTTAAATCTTACCGCGGTATGGGCTCAATCGAAGCCATGGAAAAAGGATCTAAAGATCGTTATTTCCAAGACGTAGAAGATGATATCAAAAAATTGGTTCCTGAAGGTATCGTTGGGCGTGTTCCTTACAAAGGTACATTGGCTGAGGTCGTTTATCAATATATTGGCGGATTACGCGCTTCTATGGGATACTGCGGTGCTGCGACAATTGAAAAATTACAGGAAGCACAATTTGTCCGTATTACAGGAGCAGGGTTGAGAGAGTCCCATCCACATAATATTTCCATTACGAAGGAAGCACCGAATTATAACAGCAGAGGCTAGATGTTGCTTGGATGATATAAAAACCGATAATCTTGATTATCGGTTTTTTTTGTGTAAAAATATTAGCAAGATAGCCCCAGTGATCAATAGGAAATTTGTACTTTTATACCCTATTCTCAGGTTTTAAAATTTAAGGAGTTAATTTGGATTATTTAGCGGGTTTAAACCCTTCACAACGAGGAGCCGTAGAGCAAACAGAAGGTCCTGTGATGATTGTTGCGGGAGCTGGTTCAGGAAAAACACGGGTAATTACCTATCGTGTAGCACACTTGATTCGAAAAGGTGTTGATCCATTCAATATCTTGGTATTAACATTTACCAACAAGGCCGCCAAAGAGATGCGCGCACGTATCGTTTCTGTTGTTGGAAGCGAAGCGAAAAATATTTGGATGGGAACATTCCACTCGGTATTCGCAAAGATACTCCGTGTCGAAGCAGAATTGATCGGTTATCCCAGAAACTTTACCATCTACGATACGGACGATACCAAAAGTTTGTTGCGTGCCATTTTAAAGGAAATGAATCTCGATGATAAGCTGTATAATGTCAATCATGTGTATGGACGTATCTCACAGGCAAAAAACAACTTGATCTCACCGCAGGAATATAATAAGAATGAAGCCATACTGGCCGAAGATATTTCCAATGGTCGTGGTCAATTGGGGCAGATTTATATGACCTATGCACAACGCTGTTACCGTGCTGGAGCAATGGATTTTGATGACCTCTTGTTTAAAACAAATGTCTTGTTAAACAAGCATCCAGAGGTATTGCATAAATATCAGCATCAATTTCGCTATCTGATGGTCGATGAGTACCAGGATACCAACTTCTCCCAATACCTTATTGTCAAACGCCTGGCAGCAGTCAACGAAAATATCTGCGTGGTTGGTGATGATGCACAATCGATCTATGCATTTCGTGGTGCAAATATTCAGAATATCCTGAATTTCCAAAAGGATTATCCAGATGTGAAGATCTTTAAACTGGAGCAGAATTATCGATCGACTAAGATGATCGTGAATGCGGCCAATTCGGTGATTGCGAATAATCAGAATCAATTGGAAAAAAATGTTTTCTCGGATAATGAAGAGGGCGAAAAGATCAAGGTTTCACGTGCTTTCTCTGACAATGAGGAAGGTAAGATCGTTGCTGACCAGATCATCGAAGAGAAATCGTTAAAAGGACTTAATTATAAAGATTTTGCTATTTTGTATCGTACCAACGCCCAATCCAGGGCAATGGAGGAGGCCTTACGCAAAATTAATATTCCCTATAAAATATACGGTGGTACTTCTTTCTATCAACGGAAAGAAATTAAAGATCTGATTGCGTATTTCAGACTCACCTTTAACCCAAATGATGAGGAAGCACTAAAGCGTGTTATCAATTATCCACGTAGAGGGATCGGGGATACGACGATAGAGAAGATCATGATTGCTGCAGATCAGAATCAATACCGTATATGGGATGTTGTTGCAAATGCAGCCCAGTTTCTAGACGGACGTAGTGCAACTTCTGTCGGTGGTTTTGCACAGATGATACAGAGTTTTCAGGCTCTTGCCAAAAACAATAACGCATTTGATACGGCAATGCATATTGCGCAGCACTGTGGTATTCTGAAAGAATTGTATGAAGACAAATCGGTAGAGGGGTTGGCGCGTTACGAAAATATCCAGGAACTCCTCAATGGTATCAAGGAATTTTCGGAACGGGAAGATATCGAAGAGCGTGGACTTGATGTCTATATGCAGGATATCGCCCTGTTGACAAACGACGATAATGATAAAGATCCAAATGCTGATACTGTATCATTGATGACCATTCACTCTTCCAAAGGACTGGAATTTCCGATTGTTTTCATTGTAGGCTTAGAAGAAAACCTATTTCCTTCCCAGTTGTCGTTGAATTCCAGGTCGGAATTGGAAGAGGAACGAAGACTTTTTTATGTCGCTGTTACGAGAGCTGAAAAAAAATTACTACTTTCGTATGCTACTTCGCGATATCGTTGGGGAACGCTGAATAACTGCGAACCCAGTCGCTTCTTGGATGAATTGAATCCTGCATGTCTTGCATTGGATTTTAAACCACGACAAACTTCTGCCTCAGCCGGAAGTTTTCAAGGCGAACGAATTGCATGGCAACAAAAGGATAGTGATGATACGTTTTCTAAACCTAAGCCTAAGCCGATGGTTAAAACGACATCAATACTACCGAAAGCCCACAAACCTACTGCGGGTTTTGCTCCTTCAGATACATCAAATCTTCAAGTCGGCATGGAAGTTGAACATGAACGTTTTGGATTTGGGAAAGTAGTTAATCTCGAAGGAAACAAAGGAGATATAAAAGCAACTATTTTCTTTAAAGAGTTGGGACAGAAACAATTGTTGCTTAAATTTGCAAAACTTAGAATAATTCAATAATAAAATACCAAAACGGCATCTTGATCGTTTAATTAGGTACTTATATTAGCTATATGAACTTTGACTACAACAGCACTAGACCAAAATTGATCCTTGCAGAATATGGTCGCAATGTGCAAAATATGGTAGATTACATCTGTACTTTACCCACAAAGGAAGAAAGAAATAAACATGCGCAGATTGTAATCGATATGATGGGGGTATTGAACCCACATTTGAGAGACGTGTCTGATTTTAAACATAAACTGTGGGATCACCTACAGATTATCTCTGATTTTAAATTGGATATTGACTCACCTTATCCAATTGCTACAGCGAAAAGTGTGAAACACGAAGTTGAGCATTTGGGCTATCCGCAGCATTCCATTAGATTCAAGCACTATGGTTTTACCGTAGAGAAAATGATTGAAAAGGCTTTATTGGCTAATGACGAGGCTAAAAGAGAGCAGATGGTTATTGGTATCGCCAATTTTATGAAAATGGCTTACCTGACCTGGAATAAGGATTCTGTTTCGGATGAGTTGATCATCCAGGATCTCAAAGAGTTGTCAGGTTATCAATTGACCTTACCAGAAGGTACTGTATTGACCAAACTTGACTTTAAAACTCCGCCTCCAGGAAATCGCGTTAAAGGTCCGGCTAATAGTAACTCAGGCGGAAATAATAACAATAACAATAATAATAATTCCGGTCACCAGTCGAAAGGTGGAGGCAAGCCTCGTATGACAAGTAACAACAACAATAATACGAAGCGCAATAACTACGGGAGCAATAACAACAGCTACAGTAGGGATAACAATAACAACAGCTACGGTAGGGACAACAATAACAACAATAACAGAAACAGAAAGCCGCAGGGTAATTATAATAATAAACGAGGCTAGTTCTTAAAGATTTTGTTTAAAGAAGCAGGCAATTGCGAAGTGATTAACAGATTTCTTTACAATTGCCTTCTTTTTTTAAGAATCGCGCTGTTTTAATAAAAAACAAGGTTCTTTGGTCTCCGATCCCTGTATGTTAGGCGGAAGGCTGAATATCCCAAGGCTAGTACAAGAACTGGGATAAGATACTAAGAAGATATCACTTATATATAAATGAACGCATTTGAAATAATCGGTGGAAAACCGTTAAAGGGAGAGATTATTCCTCAAGGAGCAAAAAATGAGGCCTTACAGATCCTTTCTGCAGTTTTACTGACAGAAGAACCTATGACCATCAGTAATATCCCAGATATTAAGGATGTCAATAAGTTGATCGATCTATTGGCTGCTTTAGGTGTTAAAATTGATCGCATAGATAAGGACACATACGTTTTTGAAGCTAAAGATATAAATATAGACTATTTCCAGTCACCCGAATTTAAAGAAAAAGGTGGTGGATTGCGTGGCTCTATCATGATTGTCGGTCCTTTGTTGGCTCGATTCGGAAAAGCCGCTATTCCGAAACCGGGGGGTGATAAAATCGGACGTAGACGATTAGATACCCACTTTTTGGGCTTTGAAAAATTGGGCGCCAAATTTGTGTACGATGCGACTACCCATTTTTTTAACGTTGATGCAACGGAGTTAAAAGGAAGTTATATTCTTCTGGACGAAGCTTCTGTAACGGGTACGGCGAATATCGTGATGGCTGCTGTATTGGCAAAAGGGACAACAACGATATACAACGCTGCTTGTGAGCCTTATTTACAACAACTATGTAAGATGTTGAATCGCATGGGGGCTAAAATATCCGGTATTGGATCTAATTTGTTGACCATCGAAGGAGTAGAGCGTCTGGGGGGAACTTCACACCGCATGTTGCCTGATATGATTGAAATAGGTTCTTTCATCGGACTTGCAGCAATGACAGGCTCAGAAATCACCATTAAAGATGTCTGTTTCGAAGAACTTGGCGTTATTCCATCTGTATTTTCGCGCTTAGGCATCAAGTTTGAATTACGTGGTGATGATATTTTTATTCCGGCGCAAGAATCGTATGAAATCGATACATTTATCGATGGATCTATCCTGACGATTTCAGATGCACCTTGGCCAGGTTTTACGCCCGATTTATTAAGTATAGTACTTGTTGTGGCGACTCAGGCAAAAGGAAACGTATTGATCCACCAAAAAATGTTCGAGAGCCGTTTGTTCTTCGTGGACAAATTGATCGATATGGGGGCTCAGATTATCTTGTGCGATCCGCACCGCGCAACCGTTATTGGACTGAATAAATCACACCACCTGAGAGGTATTGAGATGACTTCGCCAGATATTCGTGCCGGGGTTTCTTTATTGATTGCAGCCCTATCTGCTAAAGGAAAATCTGTGATCCACAATATCGAACAGATTGAACGTGGCTATCAAGATATCGAAGAACGCTTGCGTAAATTAGGAGCAGATATTAAACGTATCGATGCCGAACCAAAAGGTCATTAATTAAGAGAATAGCCTATGTGCTAGTGTAAGATAAAAGAAGCTCCGGATATAAATTCTGGGGCTTTTTTTGTGATATCTGCGTCAAATAAGGTAAATTTGTCTATACTACATTTAAACAGCGATAGATATGAAAAAATATCTAAAAAAGTACGCCTTAGTTTTCCCATTATTAGGCATAGTACTTCTTTTTCACAATTGTCAATCCTCTACACCTAAAGAGGTTAAGCTACATGAAGAATCAAATACAACAACGGATATCCGCTCTTCTAAACGGATCAATGCTGCGGTAATCGTACAAAAAGTTACTTTTCCCAATATGCCTTTTGCTGAACTAATCAGGTTGATGAATCTGACCAAAGATAGATCACCTGCTGCATTGTGGAAGGCAATATCCACGCTACCCCAGGCGGAACAAATGAAGAAAGATAGCTTTGATATTGAAAATCCCCTGCAGCGTATGGAGCTGATGCTTGCCCCTTTACGTAAGATGGAAATTAAATTTGATCAACAACAGGCGAAATCTGATGCTGCGGGCCTGACGTACCGCCTGGAAAATTATGTGAATTATAGCAAAGGTTCAGGCGAGGCTTTTTTAGCAAATAGTGGCAACGAGACTATCAATGTAGGACTGAACTATCCAGAAGGGAAACTTAATGGATTGGCGAAAGTGCAGATACGAATAAATCCCAAAGAGTATATGATCGATAAGACCGGAAAAACAAAAGTAATTGCCGGAATTACCTGTCAGCAGGCCATTTACAATAAAATTGATGCAATGGATAAAACGCTCCCTAAATTTGTCGTTTGGAAGAGCCCACGGATTCCGAAAGGAATCAATCTGCTGCACCCCTATGTGTTTGATGAAAACGAAGGGATTCTTGAAATTGATGCCTATCTCAATGAAGATGAAAATTCCCTATTGCGCTTTACAACCACATCTGTCGTCGAAAAGCAATTTGAACCCAAAGAATTTGAAGTTACAAAAGCCCATGCTAAACTTGACGGGGCCAAAGATCAAAACAGCATCGAAAAAAATGTACTTGATGTCGTGTTTCATTAGAAAACACCATAAAAAAGGAGTTGATCACATGATCAACTCCTTTTTTATTTGGGATATATGTAAAAGTTTACATTAAAGGAGCAGGTGCTTCTTCTTCAAATAAAGGGAATTCCTTGATAATGTTATACCATGTGATAACCTTTTTAATATCCGAAGAATAAACACGTGATTCATCATGGCCAGGAGCTACTTCACGGAAGAAATCTCTTAATGTTGCGCCATCAGATTTTGTATCTGGCAGAGCGATGCCTTTCTCTTTGATTGTTTCAAAAATATTCAACAGACGAATTTCTTCTTCTTCACCATAGATGGTGATATCTTCCAAAGTCGCCATTTTTGTAGAAGATAAACTTACTACAGTTTTAATTTTTGCCTGATCAAGGGTTTCTAAAATAAAACCACCTTTATTTTGTCCAACCAATTTGAACAATCCTGGTTTACCAGTTACGGATACTAATGCTCTTAAATTCATTTTAATACTATTTAAATCTCCAAGAATTAATCTTCGATAACTTCAATTGATAAAATACGGTCACCTTGTCTGATATCGTCAACAATGTCTACGTTTTCGATAACTTTTCCAAAACAAGTATGGTTACGATCTAAGTGAGCAGTGTTGTTACGGCTATGACAGATGAAAAATTGAGAACCACCAGTATTACGGCCTGCATGAGCCATAGACAATACACCTCTATCGTGGTATTGGTTTTCGCCTGTTAATTCACAGTCAATTTTATAACCAGGGCCACCTGTGCCAGGGATTCCTGCAGCTCCTTCACGTGAATTTGGACATCCACCTTGGATAACGAAATCAGGGATCACACGGTGAAATGCCAATCCATCATAATATCCTGATTTAGCAAGTTTGATAAAATTGGCTACTGTATTTGGAGCATCAGCTGTGTAGAACTCCACAGTCATGTCGCCTTTTTCTGTTTTAATAATCGCTTTACTCATATTCAAAAATTTTTATGAAATACAAAGATAACGTTTCAGAGTGAAATGTGAAGTAAATCCCTATTGCCAATTTTTTTTAATTGATAGATTGTGTATTTCTCAGGATATTAAGTAACAGTATTTTTGTATATTTATGTACGCTAGCCAATTATAATTAACTGTAGATGTCAAATCCGTACAAATTAGTCATTCGGGAGTGGGCAGAGGCCGATCGTCCGAGAGAGAAACTATTGAGCCAGGGCCGTAGGGCGCTTACCGACGCCGAATTACTGGCTATCTTAATCGGATCTGGTTCCAAAAATGAAAGTGCTGTTGAATTATGCCGGCGCATATTGGCCGATGTCAATAACAACCTGCAGACGCTTTCGATGATGGAGGTTTCAGAACTGAGCATGTATAAAGGGATAGGCGAGGCAAAAGCCATCGCTATTCTTGCCGCATTGGAACTCGCACGCCGGAAAAACGATCTGCCCGCAGAAGAACGTAAGCTCGTAAATAGCAGCCGCTTCGTTTACAACTTTATGAAACCCATACTTCAGGATCTGCCTCATGAAGAGTTTTGGACTCTGTATCTCAATACGGGGTATAAAATATTAGACAAACAACTGATCGGACGCGGCGGTAATGATTTTACGCCAGTCGATGTCCGGATTATATTACGATCTGCACTTAGCCTTAAAGCACATGCAATTATATTAGTTCATAACCACCCCTCGGGCACCTTGTATCCAAGCAATGCTGACAAAATTCTGACGCAAAAAATTGTTGAAGCCTCTAAAATTATGGATATTAGAGTTGCCGATCATTTAATCTTTACCGATAACGGATATTATAGTTTTAAAGATGAAGGTATAATCGACTAGTTACAGCAATTCTTAGTATGAACAAAAACAGTATTGATAGATTCACAGACAGGGTTGTCGATTACGAGAAATTTAGACCTTGTTATCCAAAAGAGATTATTCAGGTGCTTAAAGAACAAATAGGGCTGGATAAAAAATGGTTGGTTGCCGATATCGGTAGTGGTACAGGGCTATCTACGCAACTTTTTCTCGAAAATGGGAATGACGTTTTTGCTGTTGAACCCAATCGGGAAATGCGTGAATCTTTACTGCATCATTTTAAAACCTATCGGAATTTAATCGCGCTGAATGCGACTGCCGAAAATACATCTATTGAGTCTGGATGCGTAGATCTCATTTTTGCAGGGCAATCGTTTCATTGGTTTGACCGGGAAGCATGTAAAAGGGAGTTCGCTCGCATTCTCACAGAAAATGGACGTATTGTACTGGTCTGGAACCAGCGTGATCCCGGCGACGCTTTTCAACAGGAGTACGAAGATTTTCTGCTCAGTCATATACCAAGTTATCAATCTGTCAGTCACAAAAATATCAGTGATGATGATCTCAAACAATTTTTTGGATCACGCTTAATGACCAAGGTAACCTTACCAAATCAACAGATATTGGACCTTCGGTCGTTTTTGGGAAGAGTACGTTCATCATCCTATTTTCCAAAAGAGCAGGCTGAAAACAAAACGCTCTATGACGATCTCCGTACACTTTTCGATAAGTACGCAATCTCTGAGCGTATCGTATTCAAGTATATTACTGAAATTTATATCAGTTAACTAAGAAATAGGAATTTGCAAAGCTTCTTTCGTTGCATTTTTTCTCTTCCAGTCGAAAACTCTTCGTATAGGCGAAGAATGAAAAGGGAAGATTAAGATGAATAACGTTAGGATTACCCCGATAATAAATAGCCCGGAGTAGGCGTCGCGTATGGATAGTAGCGAGGCTTGGACTTGGACCGATTTCATTATATTTCCTCTTTGTAGCGCCAAGCTATTTGTTCGATCGATTATACCAGCAAGATTATTGGCATTAAGGATCTGTAGGTGGTAATACCAATTAGTAATGATGTTTGACCAGACTACAGGCACCAAAAATGAACGTGTAAGAATCAAAAATACTAAGCCAGAGAGGTAATATTTGCTGGGAATATTACCGGCCATATATACACCTATTCCAATGTAGGAAGTGATCACACCCATTCCTCTTAATGTCAAAGGGAGATAGAACAAAGCCGTGTTTGTTTGTTGGTCGATAATCCTTGCAAAGAAAAAGCAAGATAGGGCATAACACGCTGCGGAGAATGCCAAAATGAACTTGCATTTCTTTGTTATTTTGAAATATATATAAGCGATTACTGCGCCGATCATATAACCAGGAATTACATAGGTATTTATTTCGGCGACTTCCAAGGGGTTTGTACCAAGCGTAATTCCCAAAAGGGAGGAGTACAGCGAGGTCGAGCTATAAAAAATGCCGAAAATAAAAATTGTTCCAATGGAGATAGGCAGAATCCGTGTTGAAAAGGCTTCAAAATTTAAGAGTGATTTTCGGATTAGTACACTTCTATTTATAAAAAGTATAAAAAAACAGAGCGATGCGATTCCGGTGACCAAAATAAACCTGGAATGAAACCAATTTTGTGTCAGACCATATGTGCTGAAATAGGCAAAATTCAATAATGAAATACAAAGTAAAATACTTCCAAACCAGTCATATTGATACAGAGGTACCTTTTTAAAATCTGACGATTTCATAAAGATAATGCAGATTAACAACGCTACTGCAAGTAGCATATTTTGAAATAAAAAGACAGTTTCCCAATAGAAACGTGTTGCAAATAGAACAGATACATAACTTGCCAAGGCAGGAATGATCATTGTCATGGGGTAGTAGACCGCATATAATTGATACCGTTCTCCACGTGGCATGAGAAAAGGGATCATTTCCCCAATGATAGCCATAGTGACAATAATCTTGGCACTCCCGATAAAAAATGAGGCCATACAGATGTTGACACCATTATTGGCATGTTCCAAAACCGCATTGGAAGCGAGGATAATGAAGATAGACACGATTAATATCGTCTTTTTGGAAAATAATTTCAACAACCTAAATACCAGTGGTATGGCACATACCATTCCAGCATAATAACAATATGTAGCCATACTCAAATCTGCGGTGATACCGGCGTATCCATTCATGACATACGTGTTAATGGATGTTGGGATTCCATTATTGAACGAAAATAGAATATTGAGTACAAACAGAAAGAACAATTCCCAACCTGAACTCAACCAATCTCTGAATATACGATCTTTCATGATTATTTAATACGTATGATAGCATTCATACCTACGCGAAGCATGGCGAGATCTTTTGGGGTATTGGATGCTGTAAAATTAATTCTAACCGGAATGCGCTGTTGTACCTTAACAAAGTTCCCCGTAGAATTGTCAACCGGAACAGCAGAATATTTAGATCCTGTTGCTTCGGATATGGCGGTTACTTCACCTTCAAATGTCTTCCCGGCCAATGCATCAATTTCAATGTTGACTTTTGCCCCGAGGGCAATATTTTTTAGTTGACTTTCGGTATAATTTGCGGTAATCCATTTCTGCTCATCACGTACAATATTGACCAATGGCGTGCCGTTTTGTACCAATTGGCCCTCTTCTATCGTCCGCCGTCCCAATACCCCGTCGTACGGTGCAGTGATAACCGTATACGAAAGGTTTAACTTGGCTAGATCAATCGCAGATTCGGCCTTTAGCATTGAGGCATCATTGATTGACAGCTTCTGTTCAGACTCATGTGTGTTAAGTTTCGATACACGCTCTTGCGCCAAAAGTGCCTTATATTTGGCTAACATGGCCTCATAATCTGCTTTTACCTGATCGAATTGATATTGTGTTACTGCTTCATCTTTCACCAGACTCTCGTAACGCCTATAATTCAATTCCATATTATCTAGCCGGGCTCTCATCTCATCGATATTGGCATTTGCTATCGCAGTACTATTGCCGGCAATGGCAATTCCAGATTGCGATATTGTTTTACTTGCTTTGGCATCGGCAAGAGTGGCTTGTGCATTTTGTAATAAAATTCTGTACTCAGCATCATCAATAATGACGAGTGTATCGCCTTTGTGAACTTTTTGATGCTCATCAAATCGAATTGTTTTGATATAACCGCTGATACGCGAATTTATAGGGGTAATATGGGCATCTACCTGGGCATCATCTGTATAAACAGATTCGTTGATGTGGAAAAAAACTAAGATACCCCAGATAATTGTTACCACAATGACGACCGCAGATAGGATGTTGATGATCCATATCTTCCGCCTTCGTTTTATTTCTTTCTCACTTAATGTTGAATTGCTCATGACTCAATTACTTATCTTCTTTTTTCTGAAAATCAAGGCTCCCGATACTATTGCTTATCAATAATTGCGGTCAATTTTTCGAGAGTTTCTGTAATTTCCAATACTTTTTTTTCTGATATCTCCTGCAGGATCACACGGTAGAGGTCTTGCTGGACAGGGTCTAATAATGTCCTATATTCGTCTCCCTTTACCGTTAATTCGATTAAATTATTTCGTCTGTCATTGGGATCGCTGACGCGTTTAACCAGATCCCGTTTACAAAGATTATCGATCAGCGGAGTGACACTTGCTTTGTTCTTCTGTATTGCTGTGGCTATATCTTGCTGATTCATTTGCTCCTTTTTCCACAGTGCTGCCAATACTTGCAACATTTCATAGGTGATATCCAATTGCTGTTCCTTTATTTTCTGGATATAGTATTGTTTTAAGCTCGTTCGCAAGGCAATGATACTATCCACTAAGGGTTTTACTGGATTCATGGATTCGTTTTTCATAGTACAAAGTTAAATATAAAACAGTTAAATATCAAACTAATTTATTTTAGTTAAAAATGTGTTAAAGATGAGTGCTTTATAGAGAGATGGCATTTTATTTGGAAGCACTTAAACGAAAGGAAAAAAAGATATGTTAAGAGTTGAATTAATCTTCTTTAGACGTTGCCTACTGCCACTGCTGATTTTAGGAGGTGGGATAAGTGTTGTAAGGGCACAGCAAATGCATGCTTTTAATAACTTAGAAACCGATTATCATTTTGTATATCGGTGGGTAGATCCATTCTTCCCTTTAAGCCCACAGGTCGATGTGATGACCTTGGACGTTGCGCCGATTGATAAAGAGCCCGAGCAGCAGGAGAAAATAAAAACGTCAACGGGAAAACAGCGTTTTACCGGCAGGGTGAGTGAGCGCGTATATGAAGGTTCGGAAGTAATCGTTAGCCCTGGAGAATCGGTTGGCAATATAACCTACAGCTCCACTAGCTCCCCCACCCGGTATCGTGTTGCCATTGATCGACGCAGTAATGAGCACTACCATGGAAAGCCCGTATTTATAGATGCAAAGGGGGTAAAATATATAATTGATTCGAAATTTAGAAAACAAGTTGTCGAATAATTCCTTGGCTAAGTTAAAAATTTGTTAAACATATTTTTTCAGGTAATTAAATCGAAATATGGCATTTGTATTGTACTTTTATTTACAATTATTTAAATAACAATTGAGTTATGAAAGCAATAAATCGTTTCAAAAAAATCACAGCTGCATTAGCTTTGATCGCTGCAATGGGATTGGGACAATCCTATGCACAAACGGCTCCTAAAAAAATGGAAAAAGAAGCCAAAAAGTCTGAACAAAAAGCAAAAGAAGTAAAGACTAAAGCCAACGAGGCCGAAACGAAAACGAAGGCAGCGCCGGTGAAAGCTACAGCGAAGAAGGAAGCTGCTGTCAAGGAAAAGTCAGCGCAGACGAAAAAGGTGGCTGATACAAAAACAGCGCCAGCAGCACCAATGGAAGCGAAGGAAAAAGCCGTGAAAAAAGAAAGCGCTAAAGCTGAAAAACAAGCCGCTGCTGTTAAAAAGGATGCCGTAGCTACAGCTGATAAAGCAACAAGTGAAAAATATAATGGACATACAGTTTATCTCGGTCCAAAAGGTGGCAAATATTATATCAACGGAAATGGTAACAAGACGTACATTTCTGACAAAAAGTAAAGAGCAGCTGAAAACGAATTATATCAAAAAAAGGGGACATCGATCGATGTCCCCTTTTTTCATTTCAATAGTTTAGCGTAGCAAATTCATTAAATAGCTTTTGTCGAGATAAAAGACATCTAAACTTCCGCCGTCATCCAGAATACTGTTGCTAATCTCCTTTTTATGTTGCTGTAAGGTTTGAATTTTATCTTCGACCGTGTTAGGGCTGATTAATCGGACTGCGGTGACCGTTTTTTGTTGCCCCATGCGATAGATCCTGTCGATCGCCTGTTGTTCAACAGCAGGATTCCACCAGGGGTCTACCAGGTACACGACATCGGCCGCGGTAAGATTAAGTCCGGTACCACCGGCTTTTAGGCTAACCAGAAAAACGGGGATATCCTTGTCGGATTGAAAATCACTAACCAATTTACCTCGATTTTTGGATTGGCCTGTGAGCATTAACGCGCGAATACCCTGTTTATCCAAAGCCTCTTTAATCAGGTTGAGCATGCTGACAAACTGTGAAAACACGATCATTTTGTGCTGGTCTTTTTTATGCTGAATCTGCTCGATAAGCATTTCGATTTTGGCAGAGTCCGCAGCGCTAGTCAGATCTTCGTTTTGGAGCAGTTTGCTTGAATTACATATCTGACGCAATTTTGTTAGACCTTTTAGGACATGCATGGGGCTTTTCTTGATTTCATCGCCATCTTTGGCAGAGATAAAATCCCGAAACTCTTTTTCATAAAGATCATAAATTCGCCGTTGGGCAGTTTTCATCTCACAGTAAAGGACCAGTTCATTTTTTGCAGGAAGATCACGTAATACATCCTGTTTTGTTCTACGGAGAATGAAAGGCTTTATTTTCTCTTTTAGCATTTTTTTTCTCTTGCGGTCATGGAAAGCATCAATAGGAGTCGTATAGACATCTTTGAAATATTTTTTGCTTCCTAGTAGACCCGGCACAATAAAGGAAAGCTGGGCATAAAGATCCATCGTATTATTCTCGATAGGAGTTCCTGTTAAAATAATGCGATTTCTTGATTTTAATAAATTTACCGTTTTGTATCGCTGGGAATCCGGGTTTTTAATTTGCTGCGATTCGTCCAATATGACATAATTGAAGGTTATTTTTTTTAACGTATTAATATCCGTCAGGAGGTTGTGATAAGAAATTAAAACAAGGTCATATTGTTCAAACTGCATCCCTTTTTCTATTCTATTTGGACCATCTAAAACCAACGTTTGAAAAGATGGAAGAAATTGTTGTATTTCATGCCGCCAATTAAAAATTAAGGTCGTGGGAAGTACAAGTAATGTTGGTGCAGGTTGTCCCTTTGCTTTTTGAGTAGCCAGAAAGGCTAATATTTGGATCGTTTTGCCAAGTCCCATGTCATCGGCAAGACAGCCACCAAAATTAAGCCCATCCAAGAAATGCAGCCATTGTAGTCCTTGTTGCTGATAAGGGCGTAAGTTTCCGACAAAAGTTGGTGGTACCTGGACCTCGGATAGCGAAGAAAAATTAGCGAGCTGCTTTCTCAACGTGCTGATCTCCGCCAACACGATAGGGTCTAACTCAGCCTGATCAAACAGGTGATCGATTTCATTGAATTTGTATTTTGGAATTTCAATGAAATCATCAGCTATCGATTCTGCTGCGTTAAAATAGGCCTCAAATTTATCGAGCCACTGTTGCGGTAAAATGCCCTGAGTGCCGTCATCCAAGGTGATAAATTGCGAGCGGTTCCGTACTGCCTTTTCAAGTTTTTTTAGGGAGACACTTTTGGGGCCAAATTTGACCTGTATATTGGCATTGAACCAATTTTGTCCACTGAGGACCTCCACATGTATTTTTCCCTTAAAACGGCTTAATTTATTTCCACGTAACGTATTAAATCCGATGATCTGTATACCCTGATGCTGCCACTCCTCAAAAGCATCCAGAAACCAGTTGCTATCCAGAAAGTATTTGCGATGCAAATAAAAATGCTGAAAGCTTCCCTCATCCATTTGCTCCTGAAAATAGGGATGCTGCTTCAGTAGCAGGGAAATAACTTTTGTTTCAGCTTCACGTTTCCGATCGACCAAAAATTGTGTACCCTTGCTGTCTGTACCAAATATATTCCGCTTACTTAAAATAGGAATTTCGACCTCACCATAACGCATGACAGGAATAAGGTTGACAAAATCTTCCGATTCTTCCAGAAACAAAAGTGGCTGCATGTCCTGATAATACAGATTTTCCTTCAGCTGTGGCTTGCTTGCTTTGGGAATATCTTTAAAATTTAACTCCACGGAATGTGCTATCTGTTCCAAAAACAACCTGTTGAATTCTTCGAACTTACGCTGATGGATCAACAATTGCTCACCTTTGTTGCCAAACAAACGGATCAACTTGAGGTGAAACCTATTTTCAATCAGAAAAAGCTGATTTTTGATGAGAATGAAATGGTCCAAAAGAACGACTAAATCCTGTAAATTGTAGGCTATCGTATGAATATGAATTTCTCCTTGAATGGTATAAAATGCACCTTTTTTTGAAATAAAGAGCTTAATATCACCTTTGTTTAGGTTAAATTGAACCGGCGATAAGGTGGAGGCTGTTATATTGTCGGATTTTTCATAGTCATGTAGATAAAAATCGAGGTGTAATGGGTTTTTTGCAACCGCCTTCAGACTGGAGCTGATTTCGATATCCTGTTGCATAGCTTGAGAAAATTGGTAAACAGCGGTGTAAAATTGCATTTCCTCAATCGAGCTGCTTTGCCAGATACGTGACTGGCTCTCACTGGCGGAAATCGGGTTTTTAGGTAGGCCGGATTTCGTCATTGGAGCTTGACACAGGAGTATTTGTAGATTTTTGTAATACCGGTTGCGCGTTAACACCACAAAATGATGCTGCTGTTCGGCTGTCGTCTTGACCTTTTTTGGGGCAAGAGATTCCTCTACTAGATCAAAGTCATCAATGGAGGTTAGCTGTTTGTCTTTTAACAGAAACTCCAGCTTCCCTGCTTTGATCTGCGCAGCAAAATAGTTTTCTAAAGACGGTTCCTTTTCCAGTCCATATTGTGCCGCAACCTTCTTGAGGAGATGCTGATAGCGGTTGTGATCAAAAAAAGCCAGCCAATTCTCCTGTGTAAATAGTTTACCTAAAGCCGCCTTTTGATGACGGCAGAATCCTGTTTGTGGACAATTACAAAAAACGGCTGTTGTGGGCAATGTATGGATGATCATCACTTCAAAATCGGTATAATTCTCCAGTACCTGAAAAGTTGCCTGATTGACCTCCATTTCCATCGCATTAACCTGAAAATGGGCCAATGTCAGGTCCATCCAAGGAAAATAAGAATAACGGCTCACCTTGGTGAAATCGATATCGGTCAATGTATACTGATGGAAGTCCATAATGCTTGGTTAAAAGTTAAAACTCATTCCGCCATAATAATTGCGTAAAGGGGCAGGATTAAAATACCGTCCTCCAAAAGCATTGATATCGTTTCCAAGACTATATTTTTCATTGAGTAGATTGTCGGCCCCAACAAAAAATCTGATTTTATGCTGTGAACAGACAGATTTGCTCCAGGATAATTTGCCTTGTAAAAGATGATACCGTTTGGCATAAACAGTGTTTGCATCATCCAGTGGTATGGCTGCTGTTAAATTGGAAAGAAGATCCAACTGGAATTCATTCGGGAAAAGTATATTCAACGAATTTACCCATACCGTTTTAGGAACCGCAGGAAGTTTATTGTTCTTATAGTTTTTGTCGCCTACCTGATAGGATTTGAAACTGTAGTCATTGAGGGAAAAATTGCTGGTCAGCTGTAGGCTACGGACCATACCGGTTGTTTGAGGCCTGATCAAATACATGAATAGCGAGGCTTCCAATCCCTTTTGGTTTATTTTACCCGCATTTTGAAAATATTCAGCACCATTATCCCGTACCTGTCGGATGATGGCATTGTTCATTTGATACGTGTAGGCCGCTGCATCTAAAATAATCCGGCGATTCCACAAATGCCAACGAAGCCCAAATTCATGGTTTGTACCTGTTTCTGGTTTCAGCATCGTATTAATTGTATTGTCTGACGAGCGGACTTCAGCAACAGTTGGTGCAGAGAAACCTTTAGAAATCGATGCTCTAAGTGCAAGCATTGGAGTGATCAAATAGGATAGTGCTGCTCGTGGCATCCATGTACTCCCGAAATCAATATTTTCTTTGTTTTCTTGTGCGACAGGATAACGTTGCTGGTAGCCAATTTTATTCTCATTTAATCCGAGCGACAGCTCTACCTGGAGACGCTCTAGCCACTCCAGTTGGGTGCGTGCAAAAAATGATTGCTGACTGTTTTCCAATTTGTCCTTGGCCTGAGGATCGGTAGCGACACCTTGGGCGTTGTCATAATTGTCAATAGCATACCATCCCTTTTGCGCTTCCAAGCCCAGTTGGACTTCATATTTTAAATCTTGGCTCAACAGATCGACATAAGATAAATACAGGCGCGTTCCTAAATTCTTTTCATCTCTTTTCTCGTAATTGGTGATGAAGGGATTTTTGATCTGATTGGATGAACCAAATACACTAGCGAATATGGTCATCTTAGAACTGAGATGCGTCTGGTTGCTCAGTCCACCAAAGAATGTTTTATCGTAGATTGCTGCTTTTTGTTCAGCAGCACCAGGATTTGGTCCGCCCTTAGGCCGGGCCTGCCTGCGGTCGCTCTCCATTTGTGCTGCGGTGAGCCCTCCCGGAGTTTGGTAACCGAGATCCGAATAGAAACCGGTGAATTTTAATTCGGATGTTTTTGCATATTGCCAATTGTAATTGAGTTGGATATTCTTTTTGTTTAAGGCTGAATTCTGGCGATAACCGTCACTTCTTGTCCAACTTTGATTGATAGCAAGTTGCTGAGTCTGGTTGATGGGTAATATTGCATTGAGCTGTTCCTGAAAAAGACCGTAGGAGCCCCCCGTTAATTGGAGGTTGACTTCAGGTTTGTCAGATCGATCAAATCCTTTACTATAAAAGGAGAGGACACCGCCTGAATTGGCCCCATAGATCGATCCATCTGGACCTTTCAATATATTTATCTGCCCTATTGCGGAGGGATCTATCAAGTTAAGGTAGGTGTTCCCGCCTGCGTCAGTAAAAGGAAAGTCGTCCAGGTATATTTTGACATTGCGAACACCAAAAGGTGAACGGACCATACTCCCACGGAGTGCTAGCCGGTAACTCCCAGGGGAACGTTCTTCCATGCGTAAACCCGGCACCCTGTTCATTGCTGAAACAAAGGAGGGCGACTGCTGGGATTGGATCATTTGGCTGCTTAACACAGCTGCAGAAGATGTCAATCGCAATAGCGGTTGTTTATTGAAGTAGGCTTTAACTTCGACTTGTTCTAGCCGATTAGTCGTAGTATCCACTTCCTGCGCATATAATTTGCTACATAAACCAAGGGTAGCAAGTAGGTAATATCTTTTCATCGTTAAGGTTTGGTCGGCTTAGTCTGCAAATTCCTGACTGAAATAAATTTCAAAAATCTGCTTTTTCTTATTGTATTTTAGGCATTGAAAATTCGCATATACGGAGCTGGTCGGTACACAAAGACTGTTGGCCATGGCTTCTTTTGAGAATTTTTTGTTCAGACATCCCCGCTGCAAATCAAAGTTTTTGTTCGTCGAAATATCGGTTACATCAAAGGAATTGTCGTCAATCAGGTAATTTGAATTGTTTAATCGAATATAATCCTCTTGATAAATCAGTTCGGAAGCAACGAGATAATCGAGCGATCCAAAGCTGGATGAACAATCCAGATTTTGAAGGGTATTGACAACTTTTAACTCTTTATACAGTGTGTTGTATGTATTGTTTTTATGATCGAACAAGGTGATCTCGATGTGATGATTATCTTTGTTGTACAGCATATACCCAAAGTCTCCGGGGCCATTTTTGAAGATATTCCCTTTCGCGATCGCTAAAACAGTCAAGTTAGGATGCCCAAGAAAATAATCTTTCTGGTCTGCACTTAGTGTTGTCGTTAACTTCTGGTGAAGTTTATCGAAGAGGCCGGCATCGTTCATTTTCATTAACTGCTGCGTTTGTTCCTTTATTCTGTCTGAAAAACGCGGGCTATCGTAGCTCGAAGTATCCGATGGGAGTGGTGGTGATGCAGGAGGGACTACCTGTTCTTTCTTTTGTTCGTCACTCTTTGTTGCTATTGGCGTCTTTGTCTGATGACAGGAAACAAGACCTGATAATAATAGAATGTATAGAAAAAAGGTTTTTAAATTCATGATGAAGTATCGTCAATGCCAATTCAGTTACTCTTCGTGAATAGAAAGAGCAACAACATCGGCTAATTTAGTTATTTTATGGCAAACAAAGCTGTCGCAATCTGGAATTAGAAAGCTTCATTCAGCCCCAAAAAGAAACCACGGGAACCATATTTTCCAAAGGCATAGTCCAGACATAGATTTGTGCGTGTTGCTTTGTTAAAGAGTACCCGTAATCCGGCACCACCCCCAGGTTGCCACCTTTCAAAAAGTTTGGTGCCCAGTTCGTCGCTGGCAGTCTGTAGGTTAAAAAAAGCAGCTCCGCTCAAAAAGCGATTCTTTAAAATTGGGAAGCGGTATTCTGTTTCGGCATAACCGAAAGAAATTCCCTTGAAATAACCAATGGTGTAACCGCGGCCGCTTCTGACGGCGACGTCTCTTCCCGTTCCGGGGAGATCAAAATAGGGGAGTGTACCACCGAGTTTATAGGAGCCCCAATACCAGAAGGCAAGTACATGAGCCGGGTCGGACTGAGATAAACTAAAGTATTTTCGAAAGTCGGTGGTAAGCTGTACAGCACTTTTGCTACTGCCCAACAGCGTTGTGTTCCATCGCACACCGATATCCGAATAGATACCCTTGTAAGGCCTATTGGGGTTGTCTCTTGTCATGTATTGCATATTGAGCAATAGTCCATTGGAATTATAACTGTCGGGCTCGAAGCCATGTTTTTCGGTGTAGATGGTATTGGGCGTAATGTTGCCATTGGGGCCACTGCTGGTTATTTTTCGTCGTAAGTCAAACGCCAATCCGGCTCCAACAAATAGTCCGTCGGCGATCCGTTTATAGACTTTTTCATTAAATGTAAATGCGTTATATTTTGCTCCGTATTTTTTATGGTCCGGGTTGGCAAGGATCTCTTCATCGGCATTGTTCCATTTTCCATGGGGAGTCATACCCAAACCCGCATCTAAAGCGACCATTTTGACAAGTGCAAAAGCGCCCTGAAAATTTAGTTTATTGTTGGGTGTAAAGATATTATGGCTAATATAGAAGACCATGATGTTTTTTGTGGTGATTGAGGCGGATGTCGCTGCGATCGACATGGTCGTTGTTTTGGGGTCACCCAATACTTTCCCCGCGACAGCCTTGATTCCGATCTGACCACCAATGGTTGGGTTGTAGGCAATGTTGGGCATTAAGGTGATGGGAGAGCGTTTACTCGCATGTTCCTTTTTTCGTTTGGGATGGATTATTCTTCCGATTAGATCCGATATATCGTATTGACTGGCCAAGGCCGAGTCACGCTGATGTTTGTACTGTGCAAGAGAGTCTGTTTTTGCATCGGTTTGGGCAGCGAGCAGCGTAGGGATTGAAATTAAAAGTATTCCTAAAAAAGCATGTCGGAAGAAATCGTTAAAACGTAAAAGTTGATGCATACATTCGGGTCTATCTTAAAACTAAACGTCAAAAAAAATAAAATGTTTTCTCAAGTACTCGGAGCCTGTCTTTTTTTGATCTCTGAACAAATGCAAATGTGGTATTGTGTTGAAGAAGTTTATTTTTCTTGTGGAGCTGGAGAATTAAACTTGCAAATCACAGCAAATTTATCTTAGTTTGATTATTTAAACTAGGATATGATAGGACGCACTATATTTAATTATGGATTGACTTTGCTTTTATTGACAGGGGTAGCTCATGCGCAAGAACTGTATACCCCAAGAAATATTCAGCAAGCGATCGAAAAAGGAACCCGTACCAAAACGGGTCTACCAGGAAAAAATTATTGGCAGAATTTTGGCAAGTATGATGTGCGGGTGCAATTGGATCCGGCCACAAAGATGGTGAGTGGAACAGAGACTATTCTGTACACAAACAATAGTCCCGATACATTGAAACGCTTGGCTATCCGATTTGTGAACAATGTGCACAAACCTAATGCGGTACGTGCGGCATACGCTTCGGACGACTACCTGACTTCGGGCCTAAAGATTAAATCGTTTAAACTGAATGGTCAAGTTTACGACGTAAACAGCAAGGACTGGGGAACGGTGAAGTTAGGTGATTTTGGGCAGAAAATCCTTCCGGGAAGCACTGCAACATTGGACATTAGCTGGGAATATCCGTTATCTGTCGAAAGCGACCGTGAAGGGCTATTGAATGCTTCCACCTTTTATTGTGCTTACTCTTATCCGCGTGTGTCTGTATACGACGATTACAATGGCTGGGATCTTCTGGAACATAATGGCCGACAAGAATTCTACAATGGTTTCAACGATTATCAATTTGAGATATCTGTTCCGAAGAACTTTGTTGTATGGGCGACAGGTGAATTGACAAATGCGGTTGAGGTACTGCAGAAACCTATTCTGGACCGTTTCGAAAAATCAAAAGTCAGCGATACGCCAATAAATATCGCGACAGATGCCGAAATGAAAGCGGGGAAAGTGACAACACAAGAAGCCTGGAATAAGTGGAAATTCAAAGCAACCTATGTGCCTGATTTTTGTTTCAGTGTGAGTGATAATTATATCTGGGATGGCGGGAGTGTAGATTTGGGAAGTAAGCGCGTGAGTGTGCAGTCAAGCTATGTCGCCGGAACGCCAGATTTCGAACAATACATTGGTTGGCAGCAATATTGCATTGACTGGTTTTCTAAAAATTGGCCTGGTGTCACCTATCCGTACCCAACAATGACAGCCGTTCAGGGGTTTGCAGATATGGAATATCCGATGATGATTAATGATTCGAGTGTCCCAGATAATCTCGTGGATGCACGGCAAACAGCAGACCATGAAATTGCACATACCTATTTCCCTTTTTACATGGGTATCAATGAGACGCGATATGGTTATATGGATGAAGGCTGGGCTACTGCATTGGAATTCTGGATTGGAAATGCGGAGATTGGTGCCGAAAAAAATAAAGAACTTTTCAAAGATGCCCGTGTAAAGCGCTATATCTTTGACCCCTCTACAGAAGAAGACCAACCCTTGATTACCATGACCTCTCAGTTGAATGGTTTAGGGTACGGCAACAATGCCTACATCAAGGCCGCATTGTCTTATATTGCGTTACGGGATTATCTTGGCGATGAATTGTTTAAAAAAGCACTACACCATTACATGGAGCTATGGCATGGAAAACATCCGACGCCTTGGGACTTCTTTTATAGCATCAATGCTGGAGCTGGGCAGAATTTAAACTGGTATTGGAAAAATTGGTATTTCACCAATAATTACATCGACCTTAAAGTGAATGGTTTTAAACAGCTTGCCGGTAAAAATACACTTACGATTACCAATGTTGGGGGATTTGCAATTCCGTTTGATGTATTGATTACCTATACGGATGGATCGGTGGAGACAAAACACCAAACTCCGTCAATTTGGCAACACAATGAAAAACAGGTAATCCTGACTTGGACTTCGACTAAAAAGGTGAAAAATATTACCTTGGACGGTGGCATTTTTATGGATTACACAGCCAAGGACAACAGCTGGGACGTTATTAAATAACCCGATCGATCGTGTCAGCCTTTATGTTTGAAAAGGTTGACACGATTAATGACTGAATGCTGTTGTGAAGTCTACCTACAAATAGGTGTCCATTCCTGTAAGCCTTACCTTGGGCCTGTAAGACTACAGCTGATCAATGCTTCGAAATGTCAGATTAATTCGTGCACTGAACGCTTTTTTTGTCGGTGGAAGCCGATGCAGCCAATACGTTTGTGTAAGACCTTTCATCACCAATAAACTTCCATGACCCAAGATGATGTCTATTTTTTCTTTGCTCGTTTTGTGTTTAAAGGCAAACTTTCGTTCAGCACCAAAGCTTAAAGAAGCAATTGCTCCATTTTTTTTGAGGTCTTTTTCACCGTCGCTGTGCCAGGCCATTCCCTCGTCGCCATTGTGATATAGATTCAACAGGCAGGAATTATACGTCTCCTGTGTTTGTTCTTCGGCAATCTTTTTCAGTTCAAGAAGCTCTTTTGTCCAGGGAAGCGCCCTTTTAGTGGTGTTGGAATAGCTATATTCGAAAGCCTGATCGCCATACCAAGCCACTTTTCGTTTGGTGACGATTTCGTTTCCAAAAATAATAGCACGGTCATTTACCCATTCGATCGAGTCCATGAGTATATCAAAATAGTGGTTTGCTTCCAGTGGAGGCAGTATTTTACCATAATAATTGACAGTTCCATCGTAAGGAAGTAGATTTCTATTGCCATCGAAGAGATTGTCGAAAAGTTCCATGTGATCGTATTGTGTGTATTTACTAAATTGCCGTATGTAAAGTCTCCCATCCGATCATCGCTGTTTTCCGCATTGGATCCCATCGGTAACCACCAAATATACCGCTGTTTTGTATAACACGATGACAGGGGATAAGGTAAGCTATCGGATTGCTTCCGACAGCTGTGCCGACAGCACGGGAAGCTTTGGGGTTTCCGATTTGAGAAGCGATAGCACCGTAAGTGCTTAAGTTACCCATAGGGATTTTTAATAAAGCTTCCCAGACTTTCAATTGAAAATCAGTGCCTTTTAAATGTAATTTTACCTGACGGATATCTTTATCTTGGGGATTTAATGCGCTGAGTGCATTCTCGTGCATGCTGTTCCCCTGTTGTAGGTATGTTGCGTTCGGAAATCGTTGCTGAAGAGCGTCAAAAGCTGTTATGTTATCATCCGCGTAGGCAATATGACAAATACCTTTTGAGGTGGATGCAATTAGCATTGTGCCGAATAAGCTCTGATAATACGCGTAGGAAATCAATAAATTGGAGCCTTCATTTTTATATTCAGCGGGAGTCATCCCCTCAATGTTGATAAATAGTTCATGAAGTCTACTGCTGCTGGAAAGGCCAAGCTGGAATGTTGTTTCAGCAATGTTATTTTCCTTGAGCAATGATTTTGCATAATTTATACTTACGTACTGTAAGAATTTCTTGGGACTTGTACCTGCCCATGCGGTAAACATGCGTTGAAAATGAGCTTCACTCATGTAAACATGAGAAGCGATCTGACCCAATGTAGGTTGAGACTTAAAGTTTTCCTGTAAGAAATGTATGGCCTTGGCGATACGTTGAAAATCTACTTCTTGTTGAATAGTCATGATTGTTCATTTAATTTATACAAAGTTGCTAATAAGAAGAAGTCTTTAAAATCCGATTTATGCTAAATTAAATGTTGGATGAAGGAGATTTGTCCGAATGACCTAAGGATTTATCTGGGGCGACCAGATCACGGATCAGTTGTTTGAGTTCTTTTATTTCGGGGAATCGACCGGCTCTTTTTCGATCGAATATCTCCTTATCCGCTACCCGTACTGTATAACGGCCTGCAATTTCGCTGGGGACCAGCATCACTCCATGGATCTCATCCGTGAACGAACTCAGTACCTCCTGCGCCATATAGGCGGCGCGCAGCATCCAATTGCATTTTGGACAATATTCAATTTCAATAACAGGTTTTGTTGCCATGAGTTAAGTTCAAGTACGTTGTTTTGTTTCAAACAAATTTATCAATCCTAGCGCTGCAATCCTAACGCTTTTTGTCATGGAAATTTCGAGATTATTTCCGACTCAGCGGAGTACTGTATACAACAAGCCCATTCCATTGGCCTTTTTCTCGGTTAATGGAATGGGCTGGTATTGTTGGATATTCCTGATAGGTATGCCGGAGGCTTAACCGATTTTCAAAGAGGTCATGGTCAGTGATCCAGCCACTGAATTGTCGTTGAAGAGAAACAACTCATCATTTTTCTCCTGTAAACCCAAGGTATAGATTAAAGGGAGGTAATGTTCAGGAGTTGGAATTGCCAAGTCGAACTCTTTGCCCTGTTTTTTGAAATCTATGAGCGCCTGATGGTTGCCGTTCTGAATAAATTTCTTCATTTTTTCATTGGCTATAGTAGCCCACTCATACGCATAGCCTGCCGTATCGAGTTTGTCCCAGGCGACCATCCGTAAGTTGTGCACCATATTGCCGCTACCGATAATGAGTACACCCTTTTTTCTTAGCGCGTTTAATTGCTGTGCAATTTCATAATGGTATGCTGCAGGCTGTGTGTAATCGATGCTCATTTGAATAATAGGAACGTCTGCATCAGGGTATAGATGTTTGACTACAGACCATGATCCATGGTCCAGCCCCCATTTGTCGTCGAGATGAACGTCTGTTTTGCTGACAATACGCTGTGTTTCTAAAGCGAGCGCCGGGCTGCCTGGAGCTGGGTATTGGACATCAAATAATGCCTGAGGAAAACCGCCAAAGTCATGAATGGTGGCGGGATGCTCCATCGCTGTGACAAATGTTCCACGTG
Organism: uncultured Sphingobacterium sp.; assembly: GCF_964277905.1. NCBI lineage: Bacteria > Pseudomonadati > Bacteroidota > Sphingobacteriia > Sphingobacteriales > Sphingobacteriaceae > Sphingobacterium > uncultured Sphingobacterium sp. Next base: position 1,412 of record NZ_CAXYKD010000047.1, on the reverse strand, counting down.
TTTCCCAGTGTGCCGAGACAACAAGAATCGCCTTCGGTTTTTCGAAAGTTTGGCCAATTTTTTTGAATCCCCGGACAAATTCGTTGTCCTCTATGGCGTTCATGGGACTTCCATGTCCTAAAAATAAGACCGGAAATTTGTCCGTTGCCTCCAGTTCCTCGGAAAATTTATATAAAGAGTTTGCTTTATGAGCTACTCCAGCTAATGGTAATGTTGCCATAATTTTAATAAAATCCTTTCTACGCATTTGATATGATGTGACTGCGTCAATTTTTATTACAAAGGTAAGGGATGGGTTTGGCTAGGCGGTATCATTATCCTGTCAATCTGTTGTACTATTCGGAAATCTGTTGTACGCTATTCGGAAATAAGTTTTTGGATCTCATTTCTAAATTCCGAAGGCGTCATGCCTGCTTTCTTTTTGAAGACATTGGTAAAGTAGGCTTTATCTTGGTAACCGAGTTCAAAACCAATTTCCGAGATCGTTTTAGTCGTTGTCAACAAGAGGTTTTTTGCTTCAATAAGTTTCCGTGTTTCGATAATCTCAGAAACGCTTTGTTGTAATATGCTCTGACAAATTAAATTTAGGTTTCGTGTCGACATAAAAAGCTTCTCCGCGTAAAAATTAACGCCTTCGGGACGGCGGTAGTTCTCTTCCAGTATAGATAGAAAGCTTGTGAACGTTGTACTCTGATTTTTCAATTGCTGTTGGCTGTCTGGAAATTGCCTTTTCCGTTCAGATTCAATCATGGTAAAGATGGTGCTCAATAGCTGCTTGATAACCGCATAGTCTACGCTAGTTTGTAAGCATTCCTGCTGCATTAGCTCACACAAAACTATCAATCTCCCGAAGCAGTTGGGGCTGGCGAAGGTCAATGTCGCATTTTCATGAAAGTGGGCGTAGAGCTGGAAAGTCGTTTCGGGGATAAATTCACTTTTAAATCGAATGACCCAAAATTCAATGTTATTATTATGCAGAAGAGGTTTGACGCGGTGGGTTTTGCCCTGAGTGACAAAACTTATAAATGGAGCGGTGTAGATTTTTGTTTTAAAATCGATAAAATGTTCGAGTTTTCCTGCCACACCAATAATCAATTCCTCGAAATCATGTTGATGTATTTCGTTTTTGGATTGTTGTATGCGCAGTGCCTCATCGGCGTCAACTTTGTAAATTTTGAAAAGTCCGTTCAAAATAAGGAAGATTTTAATTTGCTATTTACGAATATACGGTTTCATTTACATATTGTTTGTCAAAGACCATTTGGCTTTTTATATTGCTATTTTAGCTTGTTTCAGCGGCAGTTTTGACAAAAGGGGAGGCCTGTTGTTACGTCGCTTAGGCTCAAATTGTATACTGATTTGTAATTAACAGCACTATAGTACCGTTTTAACAGGGGGTTAATAGGGGTTGT